>NZ_JFHL01000019.1 GCF_003664995.1 Mesotoga sp. BH458_6_3_2_1
CTTAAATCCCCGCTTGAGCGCCTCGTCATTACCCACATCTCTTCTTTATAGTTCGATCATCTTATTCCTTAGTTCCATAATCGGCCTGAAATCTCGCGTCTCTTCAGTCTCCCCTCTCTCTTTTTCTCTAGCGTTCTTAAGAGAACCCGGACGCGTAGCGTCAGAACTAGAGCCGCTTTTCTCTCTTCACTTTGGCTTCTTACGTCTTTTTTGCCTCCTGCGAAGCAGCATCACTTCCTCGCGCAGCGAGCCTCACTTCCCCGGATGCTACTCCGGGCATCACTTCCTGGGATGTTCTTCCCAGCATCACTTCTGCTCTTTCCAGACCCTAGACCCGGCTCTTCCTGGCTCTTGATCTTAAATCCCCGCTTGAGCGGGGGGGACCGCTTGCGGTGGGGTGTGTGCTCTTTGAACAACGTTTAGAATAGGTCGGCCTGTTAGAAATTGAACGATGTATTCACTACTTTGCGTTATTTGGTCTGTGATCCATAGGTATGCTCCTGCCAGAGACCAAAAACTAACATCGAGCAACCGCTCTCAGAGTACTATTTCAGAGCGTCGGCTTTTCTCGTCTACAAAGACCTACACCCTCCGCCACTACGTGGCCCTCCTCCCTCGAGGGAGGACTTAAGATCAGGATCATCAGGAGCAAAATACAAGTTCGCGCATGAACCAGCATATTAGTGGGATTGTGCTCTCTGACTTATGGGTAATGCTGAGGTCATGAACGGGGTTCGTTGAACTACCCGATAAATCTTACCATTTTCATTGTGCTTCTCATCTTGCGTTAGGTCCTTTATCACGACTAAGGTTCTCATTATCGGGAAGCTCAGTTGTAAGTCAGAAGGATTCTCCCCCAGACTTTGCAGCTGCAAGAGCGGATAGAATCTTCAGCGATCGGCATCGATAGGATCTCTCCGATCATGAATCGAATTAGCGCTCATCATCTGTTGTTACAATGATGTTAAAAATGGAGTCTGTCCCTGGGGTGTAATGTTCATTCAGAGAGTGCAAGAAACAAGTAAACTATGATCGAATAATATAGCGATCAAAGTACGCAATTTCTTTCCCGTAACCTGCGAGCCTTTAGGAGCAATCATTGAATGTCCTATAATAGCTTAGCACCGCAGGGTTTTAATTGTGCATACTTGTGGAGAGCGTTCCACGTCTCTTTTGCCAATTGTAGTGGCTTATGTTCAATCTAGAGCGAATTCTATTTACCTAAACTTCCAGTTTTCACTATCCAACAATCGCTTAATCCATGAAGGCCTTTCACGTCTCCATCATTTGATCGCGTTCTTCAGGCAATACGTAGCTGACGTCCATCGTAATCTCTATAGAAAAACAATCGTCATTGATCATAGTTGAAATATGGGCAAAGCATGCTAGCAATCATGTCAATCACGCTCTTTGCATTCGGTCGTTTTGTAAAGTGTTGAGGAACAGCGGAGAGATCAAAGGATAGATTCGAAGTTTCTTGAAGAGAGTTCGAAGAATACTTTTTAAATAAGGAGTTCCGCACGGTCGAAGAGAGCAAGTGACATCGGTTGCACTTCTTTGTCCAAAAGGGATAAGCATTTGTTTTGGGTTACGAAGAATATTAATAACAAGAATAAATACATTTTCGGAATTGAAGAGTATTATTGATTTGTTAAGGACGTCATAAAGGATCACGCTCCAAACTGCTTTTCCGTGGGTTACATAAAGAGGCCGCCAGTATTGAGTATAGCGATTTATTTATACGAAATTGAGAGTCGACAAAAAACGATTATTCGTTAGAAAAGTCTATGCTTCTGAATGGGCAGTTTGGCATGAAATTGTATTGAATGGAGCACATAGATTGTGAAGAAGAATTTTTCGCCGAAGCTTGAAGAGGGAAAAGGAATGTATTACTTCAAGCTAAGTGGGGGACCTTTTTGATAAGATGATCAGGGCGAAATTCCGCGATGCTCTGTGTTCTTTCCAGGCTTTTGGAGTGAAGAGTCGTGGAACTGGGAAAGGTGTCATGAAATTCTCCAGCTGAATGGGGTGAGATTTAACTGAAAAGACAGACGAAAGCTAGTTGTATTTCGATTTTATGCGTGACCGACAAGAATAGCCTTTGCATTGGTCTAGGCTGCAAGTCGGTTCGTTTTGTGCGTGGAGGAGCGTCTCTATGAAAAAGCTTCTAGTCCTGTTATTCGTAGTCGTAAGCACAATAATGTTTTTGGTAAGTCCCTGTTTTGCGGTGGATGGAAAGATAACTTTGACTGAAGATGAGATCGTTTTCGTGAATGAGCATCCTGTTATAAGGCTCGGAGTAGATCCCGCCTTTGTGCCGTTTGAGTTCATTGACAAAGACGGAAGATACAAGGGTATTACTGCGGACCTTTTGTCGCTTGTCAGCGATAGAACAGGTCTCAGATTTGAGATTATTCCGGGGTTGAGCTGGCCAGAAGCATATGATCTGGCTCTGTCGGGCGAGGTCGACGCTTTGCCTGCAATATCGAGAACCGACGAGAGAGAGAGACACTTCCTTTTCTCCGAACCTTATTATTACTTCAAGAGGGTAATCGTAACCAGAGACACCGACAAGGGTATCTCCGGAATCGAAGACCTGGAAGGATTAACAGTGGCTGTGCAAAGAAACAGTTCTCATCACAGTTACTTGATGTACTATCCGAGGATAAACCTGAGTCTGTACGACTCTGTCGAGGCCGCAATCACGGCAGTGGCAAACGGAACGGAGAGGGCTTTCGTCGGAAACCTCGCTACTACGAATCATCTAATACGCGAAAACGGGCTGACAAACTTGCGATTCACTGCATTCGAAGCGGAGAAGCAGCTGGCCCTGCATTTTGCAGTTCGCAAAGACTGGCCCCACTTAATAAGTATTATCAACAAGGCGTTGGATTCGATCACACAGGAAGAGAGAATTGCCATCAACAGCAAATGGATCGATTTGGAGTCAGAGGTTGACTATGGCCGTATAATCCGGATTATTTCTATCTTTGGCGCCTTCGTTGGCGTTGCAATGGCTGTTTCGATCTACTGGATTTTTCGTCTGAAAAAGGAAGTCAGAAAAAGGGAGCTCATTCAGATAGATCTGGAGAGGGCAAAACGAGAAGCAGAAGATGCAAATGAATTCAAGTCCAGCTTCATGGCGCGGATGTCTCACGAAATTCGGACGCCGCTCAATGCAATTACGGGAATGGCATACCTTCTGAAGAAGACAGAGATTTCTTTGACTCAGAGTATGTATGTGGATCGGATTACTCAGGCCTCGAACAACATGTTGAGTATAATTAACGATATTCTTGACTTCTCTAAAATCGAAGCCGGCAAGGTCGAGCTGGAGATCACTTCTTTCAGCATGGATCAGATCATCCAGGATGTCGTGAATATCGTGTCTTACAAGATCGAAGAACAGGGAATCGGTTTCAGGCTTTCGAAGGATCCCCTTATTCCCAACTGGTTTTTCGGTGACCAGAAGCGAATAGAACAGATTCTCCTCAATATCCTTAACAATGCAGCGAAATTCACAAGTGCCGGTGAAGTCTCGCTTGACGTCAGGCTAGTTGCTAAGGAAAATGAGAAGTATCATCTGTCATTCTCCGTCAGAGATACCGGTATCGGGATGACCGAAGAGCAGATAAAGAACTTGTTTATGCCTTTCATACAAGGAGACAGCACCATCAACCGTCGATTTGGGGGTTCGGGACTGGGACTGTCGATCGTCAAGAATCTTGTGGAAATGATGGGAGGAAAAATCGAGGTTTTTAGCACCCCGGGAGAAGGCTCCACGTTCATCATTCATCTGTCACTGGATGTCGACAAAGAGAGGGAGGAACTATATGCGAAAACCTTCTCGGCGACTCACTTCAAGAATATCAGGACTCTCGTACTTGAGAAGACGGGGGCAAGTATGAACTTGATCGAGAGCTATCTCGGCGCTTTTGGAATGCATTGTGAACTCACGACCTCGCAGGAAAGTGCAGTGAGCATGTTGGAAGCTGCTGATGGGAAGTTCGCCAAATCCTTCGACCTGTTCATTCTGGATTACGATACACCGTCTGAAGGGGGCTTCGAATTTGCAGTTTCAATTCGAAATAACAAAAGGATACCTAAGACTCCAAAGCTTATCATGCTCCTGCCAATGATGAGAGAGGACTTGTTCGATAAACTTAACGACTATGGAATCGATATGGGAATCGGCAAGCCGATCATTCCTTCAATCCTCTTGAATGGAATTCTCGACATTTTCAAGCTGAAGGCCGTGTCTGCCACCCATCCTTCAATAAAAGAGCGAGTGAGCCAGGCAAAACTGGAACGACCACATCAGGTTCTCCTGGTGGAAGACAACAAGACCAATCAATTGATTGCCAAGTCTATTCTCCAGCAAGTGGGAATTGAATCGATTCTGGCCGGCGACGGTAAGACTGCCATTGAACTTTACTCGCAGCATAAGGAAAAGATCGACTTGATCTTGATGGATCTGCACATGCCTATATTGAATGGTTACGAGGCGGCGAAGGAGATCAGGAAGATGTCAACCAGTGTCCCGATTGTGGCGATGACCGCGGATGTTATTCTCGGTGTCAAAGAGAAATGCGAAGAAAGTGGGATTCATCATTACATAAGCAAGCCCTTTGACCCCGACCATTTCATTCAAACCATCAAAGAAATAATACTGGAAAATGAGGAAGAGAGAATACAAGAGTCGACCGTTCTCGATCATTCGGCCGGACTGAAGAACATTGGTGGCGATATAGAAGTCTATCGGCAGATATTGAAGGCATACTTGGAAGAGAACCGGGAAACCGTAGAAAAGCTTTCACTTGCAATAAATGAAAAGAGATATTCCGATGCCGCGCAGATCGTCCACAAGGTTAAGGGAAGCTCAGGCAGTATTGGAGCAAAGGAATTGCACACAGTGTCGATGGAATTGCAGAAGGCTTTAAATGAAGAAAAGGAAGACAAAATACAGCCGCTGAAAGATAGATTTTCTGGCTTGCTGAGAAGACTGATCGAGGAAATCGATCGGTTTCATGCCCAGAAATGAAAAGGCATGAGTCTCCCAAACTTAAGGAGGAAGAATGATGTCTGCAAAAATTTTGGTTGTGGACGATTCGGCATCAGATCGTTTCATAATCGAGAGAATGTTGCGCGAATACGATATCCTTACGGCATGTGACGGAATAGAGGCCATGCAACAAATCGATGAACATGGCGATATTGACATTGTGATACTGGATCTGAATATGCCTAAGATGGATGGGTTCGAGGTTCTAAAAGCTTTGAAGTCAAATGATCGATACAAGGGACTCCGCACGATAATTTTGACGAACTACGATGAGCTGGATAATGAGATAGAAGGTCTGAGACTTGGTGCAGTGGACTACATAAGAAAGCCCGTAAATATGGATTCCTTGAAAGCCAGAATTGAAATTCACGTTGAACTGCTTCGAATCCAGCAAATGCTCGAGCAGAAGCTGTATGAACAGGGCCTGACTTTCGATACGATTTTCCAGCAGGCGCCCATTGGGATAGCTATTTCACACGGCTCTGAACCGTCTAATGGCAGGGAGAATACCGTTGCGAGGTTCAATCCTATGTTCGAGAAAATAACAGGAAGAACTAAGGATGAATTGATGGAGCTTGGCTGGGCGAAGATCACATATCCCGATGATCTCGATAAGGACTTGATAAACTTCAAGAAGTTGCAGCGTGGTGAGCTCAGTAGTTATTCAATGGAGAAGCGATATGTTAGGCCCGACGGTTCGATCGTTTGGGTTCAAATGACCGTGGCTCCGCTCATAATTTCGAATGATGACAGGTACAACCATATATGTCTGGCTCAGGAAATCACGAGACGAAAAGAGATGGAGGCCGACCTACTCGAGAGCGAGCGCAGCAAGTCCGTTCTTCTCTCCCATCTTCCCGGTCTTGCTTACAGGTGCAAGTACGATCGGCAGTGGACTATGGAGTTTGTTTCTGCCGGCTGCTCCACACTTACTGGCTATTCGCCTGAAAGCCTAATAAACAACAAAGAGCTTGCCTTTTGCGATTTGGTTGCTCCGGAATACCGTGAATCCCTCTGGATAGAATGGGAGAAGGCAATTGCGAAGAGGATGCCCCTGAATTATGAATATCAAATAATTACGGCAGAGGGTGAGAGAAAATGGGTTCTGGAGATGGGAGAAGGAGTTTTTGGCGAGGGAGGAGAGGTTGAGGCTCTTGAAGGGATAATCATTGACATAACATATCGGAAGAGAATCGAAGACAGGCTTAAGTATAATAGCGAGCACGACAGGTGGACGGGTCTGCATAACTTGAATTATCTTGAGACTCTTCTAGAGAGGGATGGAAAACATCGAAGGCTTGAGAACAGGGCATTTGTCAGTACAAATCTGAACACTGTTCAGTCACTTACCGCAACCTATGGATTTCATTACACTCAGGAGTTGATGAGGGAAGTAGCAGATATGCTCGGCCAGTATTGTACAGACCGACGCATGCTGTTCTATACATATGAAAATCTATTTGTTTTCTACTTGAAAGACTACAAAGACAGAGAAGAACTGACTGAATTCTGCAGAGACATTGCGAATATGCTCGAGTCACTACTCGTTGCTGAGAGAATTGGCGGTGGGATAGGCGTTGTTCAAATTGATAAAGACAGTGACCGCGATGTAGATCAGCTAATGAAGAGACTTCTGATTGCCTCAGAAAAAGCTCTGAACATATACGACAGAGATGTTGGGATTTGTTTCTATGACGCAGAAATCGAAATGGAAATGATTCGTGAAGAAGAGATAAAGCGTGAGCTCACTAAAATCGCCGCGGATGAAAACTACGGCGAACTGTTTTTACAGTATCAGCCGATCCTGGATCTAGAATCAAATCGGATCTGTGGTTTTGAAGCTCTGTCCAGATTGAAGATTGAAAAGTTTGGTCTTGTGCCGGCTTTGGAATTCATCCCCATAGCTGAAAAGACAAAGTTGATCGTCCCGATCGGTCGCAGAGCCATTATCAGGGCCCTGCGTTTTCTAAGAAGGTTGAAGGACAATGGATTCGGCGGAGTACTTGTCTCGATCAATGTCTCTGCAATTCAGCTGCTGAGGAGCGATTTTTCCGAGAATCTCTTCAAGATGATAGATCGGACACAGGTCAATCGGGAGAATATCGGGCTAGAGATTACGGAGTCGGTATTTGCCTCGAACTACGAGGAAATAAACCGAATCATCGGAGGCCTTAAGGATTCGGGAATTCAGATTGCTATCGATGATTTTGGGACAGGGTACTCCTCTCTTGCGAGAGAAAGGGAGCTGAATGTGAACTGCCTGAAGATCGACAAGTCCTTCATTGACAAACTGATGTGTTTAGACGCGAAGAACACGATCACTAGTGATATCATTTCAATGGCCCATAAACTTGGACACTGTGTTATAGCAGAAGGGGTGGAGCATGAAAAGCAGAGGCAGTATTTGCATAGTTGGGGATGTGACAGAATACAGGGATATCTGATCGGCAAACCTCTGGATGAGGAGGCGGCAATCGGGGTTTTGAAAGCCAGTCAGCTTCTGTAAACTTTGTCTTTGCGCTGAAGACTATCGCTAAGAGGGAAGGTAAGGATTATGAAGGGGAGTAGAAGAGTTATTTCGATCAAATGGGTCATCACGATTATGTTCATGTTGGCCATTACAATATCTGTTGGCGGAATCGGAAGTATGATTTTCGCGAGATGGTTATCTTCAGCCGAACGCACATCTGAAAGCATTGTAGAGACAATTAGCGAAAGCGTGTTCAATCACATAGTCGACTTCATGCATGAGCCTACTCACATTAACGAAGCAAACCACAGTATTATCGAGAACAATATACTCGATCTGTCCAACGAGGAAATTAGAGAAAAATACTTCGTCGGTGTTTTGAGCTCGCATGAAGCGGAGATATACAGTTTCAGCTTCGGTACAGCCAATGGCGAGTACTACGGGGCGCGCAGAAATGAAGATGGAGTAATAGAGATAATGAGAAACGACGCTTCTACAGGAGGCTACTCATGGTACTACTCCGTGAATGAGGATTTGACGGCCGGCGAACGAGTAGTAGTAGCGGGGAAATTCGATCCCCGAACACGCGCATGGTATAAAACTGCGGAAGCCGAAGCGGGCCCAGTCTTTTCGCCAATCTACAAACACTTTGTGATGGATGACTTGACCATTTCTGCCGCTTGGCCTGTCTATGATAGAGAGGGCAATCTGCGGGGCGTCTTGGGAACACACATGCTGCTTTCGGGTGTTGGAGGTTTTCTCAAGGACATTGTGAGAGGCTATGATGGTTACGCTATCATTTTTGAAAGGGACACAGGCTTACTGATCGCCAACTCTATGGAGCTCGCCAACTTCTCCATCCTTTCCGATGGTACGTTCAAACGACATGAAATTGGTGAAATCGAGAACTCATACATTAAGAAGGCATATAATGATTACTCTCTAACTCAAGATCCACATTTCACATACAGGGGTGAGAGCGGAAAGCTCTTTGTAGGTATTAGAGAAATCCACATGCCGGGTGTTGACTGGATCTTGATGTCGGCAATTCCTGATGCACTCTATATGACCAGTGTTGTGGAAAGTATTCACATGACTGTATTGCTGGTTGCTCTCGCACTGATATTTTCAGTAATTGTGTTCAATATTGCCGCTGGCAAGCTGATGAAGCCTGTAGACAATCTTCTTGAGGTCTCCGCTGCATTATCCTCGGGGGATCTGTCAAAGAGAGTCGACGTGGTTAGGAACGATGAAATCGGAACGATATCGACGGGATTGAATAAAGTTGCCGATAAAATGCAGTTTCTCATCAATAACCTGGAAGATAGCGTCAGAGATAGAACGGAGAAACTGCACAAGACGAATGCGGAACTTGAAGAGAACAAGAATCAACTCCAACTGCTGTTAGATTCTACGGCAGAAGGGATTTACGGAATAGACATGAATGGGAACTGCACTTTCTGCAACACTAGTGCCGCTAGAATTCTGGGATACAAGAGCGGTGAGGAGTTGCTCGGTAAGAATATGCACATGCAGCTTCACCACAGCCGTCGGGATGGAAAGGTTTTTCCACTAGATGAATGCAAGATCATCAGATCAATCAAACATGGCAGAGGGTTCGAAGCAGATGACGAGGTCTTCTGGAGATCTGACGGGACCTCTTTCGATGTAGAGTACCATTCTTATCCCCAGATAAGAAACGGGAAGGTAGTCGGCGGGGTAATAACCTTCATGGATATTACAGAACGAAAAAAGAGAGAAGAGGAGATCAGATACTTGAGCTGTCACGACACACTTACCGGTCTTCACAACAGGAGTTGTTTTGAGAACAACCGCAAGGAACTAGACGTCCCCGACAATTTGCCGATTTCCGTTATCTTTGCAGATATCAATGGCTTAAAGATGACCAACGATGTGTTTGGTCATGCTGCCGGAGATGAGCTTATAAAAAAGTCTGCAGAAATTCTCCGCCAGTCCTGCAGAGAGAACGACGTAATTGCTCGCTTTGGCGGTGACGAGTTCATTATTCTTATGCCAAAGACAGACAAGGAGGGTGCCGAAGAGATCCTTTCGCGTATCAAGACGGGATTCTCAAATGCCCGCGTTTCGGCGGTGAAGTGTAGCATTTCGCTAGGTTTCGACACGAAGACAAACATTGATCAACCACTTGAAGAGATAATGGCCAACGCGGAGAATTCGATGTATAGGGATAAGACGATGAACCGCAAATCGGCAAACAGGGATATTATTGACACCATTATTGAGACTTTGCACTCGAAGTGTCCAAGAGAAAAACGCCATTCGATTGCAGTCAGTGAGTTGTGTGGCGAGACGGGATCTGCTTTGAACCTTTCCAAGCCGGAGATCAGTGTTCTTGAACGAGCCGGATATTTACACGATATCGGTAAGATCATTCTCGATATAGGTATCTTGTCCAAAGAAACTCTAACGGATGAAGAACGTGAAAAAATGCGGCAGCATTCCGTTGTTGGATACCGCATCTTGAATCTCTTTGACGATACGCTGGATCTCGCCGAGTACGCCTACAGTCACCACGAAAGATGGGATGGCAAGGGCTACCCGAGAGGGCTCAAAGGCGAACAGATACCACTGATATCAAGAGTTATTTCAGTCGCAGAAGCCTATGAACGTGTTCTCAATAGAGGAGACGGTTCAATCGAAGAAAGAAGAGAAACGGCCATTAAAGCAGTCAGAGAGGGAGCCGGAAAGCAATTCGACCCGAAGATTGCCGGACTGTTCATCGAGATGATTGAGGAAAAAACCACATGAACGGGGTATAGAATGGAAATGTATTCCGTGAAGACTTTCTTTTCAGGGATTGTCTCTGTTCGGGGCTCTAGCTTCTAGAAGAACTTATATAACAAGAATCTGCGAATAGTCTAGGGCTTCTGATTGCATGACTCGAACCACCTGAAAGGTCAGATGAAGGTATAGAGAGGCGGTCCGGTTTACAGGCAACGAACTTATGCAGGAAGATCTCGTCGAGAGGGAGTAATCCCGAAAGCGAGGATTGGAGATGTCGAAAATCTCGCAATAAGTTTGGGGAGCTGCTAAACGAAAACTTGTGTGTGAAAACTCCGGGGACCTCCATTTACTACAGCTCCTGATGTTGCAGGTAGATGTCAGAGAGCGATTGCAGATCTTCAGAGAAAATTGAGTTTTGAGGCGCGTAGAAGAATGAACATTATCGGAAATGGACTAGTTGTTCTGGCGAAATAAGGCGGCAACTGGGTAAGCCCGGCACCGGTTAGCTGCAGGAATCTGTTTTTTGAGTATGGTTATGTTTGTCAATGTGGATGCAGGAAAGTTTTCTGAGTGAAAATCTTGAAAGAAATACGGTCAATCAATTCGAGTCGAAAGTGAATCCTGATTCGATAAGTAATACACAGGTTCTTACCACATTGGGGTCATAAAGAGTTCCTGCGTTGCTTTTCAGTTCTAAGAGAGCTTTTTCGATTCCAAGGGCGGGACGTTGAGGTCTATGAGAAACCATGGATTCAAAGACGTCTGCGACTGCGAGTATTCTTGCCTCCAAAATTATCTCATCACCTTTCAGACCGCGGGGATACCCCGAACCATCGAGTCTCTCATGATGTTGATAAATCTGATCTATGATAGGCCGGAAGAAATCCGCCTTCTCAAGTATCTCCTTTCCTTTGACAACATGTTGCTCTATAAGTCGCCGTTCTATGTCATTTAGAAGCCCGGTCTTCGACAGAATTTCGCTTGGAACTGCAATCAAACCGACATCCAGCAATAGTCCCGCCAGAGTTACAAACCCCAGCCTCTCTTCGCCAAGACCAAGTTTTCTTGCGATCTCAGAAGCCAGCCTAGAAACATTCTTCTGATGGCCGACGGAAAATGGACTTCTAGACTCCGTGATCACCGAAAGAACCTCCACTGTTGATTTCAACGTATTCTTAAGGGTCTCTTCAGTTCTTTTTTGCTCCGTGATGTCAGAAGATACATTGACAAAGATTCTTGATTTTCCATCTTCGACTGGAACCACGAGATCAGTCATCTCCGCGATGAAGATCTCTCCATTTCTCTTCTTTTGAGAAAAGACTCCTTTCCAGATCCCTTTCTCAAGAAGCGAGCTGAAGATTTCGTTTACTTTTTTTTCATTTCCTTCTGGCATCAGGACCTCGCTTGCTTTTTTGCCAATTACTTCCTCCGACTTCCATCCATATAATTCCTCTGCAGCCTTGTTCCAGAAGGTAATTTCTCTGTTTGAATCGGTAGCTACAATTGCCTTTCCGACCTCATTAAGAATATGAGACTGCATCTCGAGCTCCGTCTGATATCTCCGTCTCTGCGTGACATCTTGATAGAGGCTTACAATCTCACCGGAGGGTAGCTTGAAAACGCTAACTTCTTTCCATCCGCTCCCTGTCTTGTCAGAGTAATGGGTTGCAGGAATGTGGGCCGGCTCACCTGAGGAATATACCTTTCTAAATACTTCGACTAAACCAAAGCGTTCTGAACCGGGAAATGCTTCCACTATATCTCTTCCGATAAGCTTCTCTCTTCGCACTCCTTCAAGCCTTTCAGCTGCCTTGTTTACATCTCTAAGGATGAACTTTTCGGCATGACCTTCTACGGAGCAGATCATTACTCCCATTCCCATATTATCGAACAGCAATCTGAATCTTGACTCGTTGTCAGCAAGTCTTTTCAGAAAGCCCCTTTCTTCAGTAACGTCTTTGAAGGAATGGACGATACCGATTACTTCTCCATCATCATCCTGAACGAACTCCGCTGAATCGGCCAGCAGCCGCATAGTTCCGGCAGGTGAGACGATCGCAGCATTAGGATGAAAGGATATTGACCCTTCTGCAGTAATCATCTTCTTTGTGTCGAGAAGTATTCGCCGACCAGTTTCAGAGTCATAAAGCTTGAGAACCTTGTTTATCTGCTCGCCAACCGCTTCAGATTCTTCTTTACCTATCATCTTTGCTGCAACGTTATTTATGAAGACTATTCTTCCTTCCATATCTGTCGAGACAACTCCGTCTCCTATGCTTTCAAGAACTTCAAAAAAGGTCCTTGAAGTTTTGATTCTCTCCACGATCTCTCCTGCTCTCTCGGCAACCGTTGAGAAAAGCGATTTCTCGTTTTCGTTGAACAATTCACTCGGATCCATTTCAGAACTCTCGTCGTAGTATTCTGTAATGAAACCGAAGTCCGCCTTCTCTGATTGAATAGGATATGTTGAAGAGAGTGAAGTCTCACGGAAATTGGGCGATAAGTATTCCTTCCCATCGCAGATGATCTTAACGGATGCGAGATCGGGATAGCTCATTGCATTGGGGAGCTCATTCGCAAGAAAAATCATTAGCGAAGAAACTGAGCGATCTTTCTCCCACATAAACTTTGATATCTTGTTGATCAGATGGAGCTCTCTCTTCAGTTGAAGTGATTGCAGCTTGACTTTCGCAATTTCACACTCAGCGATTGACAAGACAACCCTTTCAACACCTCCATCATTTGTGTGAACCGGTGTCACACTTATCTGCTGTGACTCACTGCATGTGGTGCTGAAAAGAGCTCCTTCAGTGAACACCCTGTCAATGATTTCTGTCTTCAAGCAATCGGTGAGCTTGTTTTCAAGAGAAAAGAAGGATTCGCCACGAACTGCTCCAAAGAGACTCTTGGCCTCTTCGTTCATCCATTCTATCAAGCCATTTCTACCGATCTCAAGAAGAATAACGTTTGAAGGCTCTTTAGTGGAAGCTGAATCAAAAGAATCCACGGACATTAGAATCACTCCATTGAAGACCGATCTCAACACAAGACTAGTGACAGAATTATACAATTCTGGGAGCCGTATTTCCTAGTGAGATTGACTATGACGAATGAGTTTCAAATAACAGTGAAATGCTATTTTGAAATTGAAGACGAGACTTTCTTTCCATTACAGAGCTCGAATGTGGCTCTTTCTTTTCTTTGGTCTGTCTTGAACCTAACATGAGTTTTATTAACCATTCAAAACAGGAGTCGCTAGAGGAGAGGGTAAAAGATTATTATACTCTCCATAGTCATGAATAGTGATCGATACTGTGCAGGCAACAAATTGAGTAGTTGAGCATACGACTGTTATATATTTTACTAGGTCTGATTGCACAGCTAAAGATGCATCCCAAACTGTAGTAGCTACGGCTTCGAAAAAACGATCTGATTCTAGAATCCAGAACAAGAGGTAGCCGAACTTTTAAAAGGATGGTGAAGCGATGTTGGGACCGATTGGAAAAAGTCTTTCAAGATCCTTGATCTTGTGTGTTTTAGTGATTTCCTCCTTCGTATTTGGATACGCAACCTACAGTGGTTTTCCAGGTGAGATTGTCAGCACGTTCGAGCCATTCCTTCCCGGTGAGCAACTGGCCGCCGATCAGATGAGAATCACGTTCATGGGAACTTCGGTCGTACCTAGACTGGCCCAGCAATGCAACAGTATCTTTGTTGAGCTGGGGAATGGGGATAGTTTCGTGTTCGATTTCGGATCGGGCGTCTCCTCGAACTATGTGGCTGTTGGCATTCCTCCGTCCAGAATGGACAAGGTCTTTCTCACTCACCTGCATGGAGATCATGTTGGTGATCTGATTACGCTCTACTGCTTCGGCCCCTCTCAAGATAGAAAGACTCCGCTCTATCTCTACGGACCCTCAGGAGACAGTCCCGAAGAGGGAACACTCGCGTTTGCGCAAAACCTTATGGAGCTCATGAAATGGCATGTCGAGGCATTCAGCTTCTTGAGTACCGGACTCAAAGACGGTAGAGACGGGTACGATATCATAGCGAAGGAACTGCCGTATATGACGGTTGGTGGAGTGGCGTACGAAGAGAACGGCGTAAGAATCACTCATTTTCCAGCCGTACATGACAGAAATGGAAGCATCAGTTACAAACTAGAATGGAACGGCCTTTCGATGGTCTTCTCGGGCGACACGATACCCAATTACTACATGATTCAACAGGCGAAGGGAGTCGATGTCCTGATCCATGAGATGGTCGTGCCCCCAGAAGTCTGGGCGAGCAAGAATTCCGGTCTGAAACCGGGCGATCCCGGCTGGGAAAGAGCCGTGGCATTCGCGCTATCCGTTCAAAGGAACTCACACACTTCGCAGAAGGCCTTCGGCTATATACTCAGACAGACGAATCCCAGGCTGGGAATCGCCACTCATTTCCAGGCCAATGAAGATACTGTGGGACCTGCGATTGAAGACATCCGGCTCTTGTACGAAGGAGCCGTCGCGATCGCTACGGATCTGCTCGTTATAAATGTCTCAAAGAGCGAGATCCTTGTGCGCAAGGCACTGGTTTCCGAATATGCCTGGTACCCTCAGCCGTATATTTATCCGCTCGATCAAATGGCTCCACCTAAATATGATGGACCGTACGCCCAGTTCAACGACACGCTCCTGGGGATTATAATTCCCGAGGAAACATACGGAGGCGAAAAGTAATAGGAAAAAGTGCAAAGATAAATCTTGAGTTCATTTAATAAGATATGATCTCTGACGAGCTTTAACTCTTCCGTTTGTCAATGGGCCGATCATAGGATCGGCCTTTTTATATGAAAACGAATAAATAGAGAGAACAAGGTCTTAATGAAGATCCAGTCGCGAAAGCTCACTTTCCCTGAAGAGATGGACATGCATCGAAATTCGCGACTTTAGAGAGAAACTCTGAAAAAAGTGCAACCCCCACCCCAAGCAAGTAATTTTCTTCAGTATTCGACTTCTTCCACATGCAAAGCGGGAGTCTTAATATTCTGAACTGAATGAGAAAAAGAATCTCGTAATAGCCGTAAAAAAAGTTGCGCTTCCCACTTGACGACTATAGTTTTATATAGTAAATTATAATCATAATTTCGAACACGAGTCGGATTTAGGAACGAGACTCGAAATGATTGAGATGAGGAGACTGACTGTGGAGAATTCTGATAGAAAGACCATGCGCCACGAAAGAAGAAGACAATTCTTCATAAAGGCCGCGCAGGAACTGATGAAAGAAGGGGACGAGTCTAAGCTGACTGCAAAGTCGATAGCCGAGCGAGCTGGTTATTCCGCTTCCAGCCTTTATGATTACTTCGAGAGTCTGGACAAATTACTGGTGATGAGTGTGGATGAATTCATGGCCGAGATCGGAGACATGACGGAAGTAGAGATAGAGAAGTGTGACAGAGTAACAGACTGTGTCGAGGCTGCCTACTTGATTTTCGCGGAGTACTTTCTCGACAATCCTCTTCTCTTCAGAACTATCTTCCTGGCTCCGGGGAGTTCGAGAGCGAAGTTCTTCAGCAATCCCGAACTGATGCCTAAATTCTGCGAAATGGGTATGAAGAGGTTGGAATCATTGCGACAATTTGATGAGTCCTTGGGTTTGAAAAAGGGTAGCTCATTGATTATAGAACAGATACTAACACCTGAAATGTTCGGGATACTGTTCATGTACTTTCAGGGATTATACGAGGTTTCGAAGGAAGAAGCTATTCAAATGCTGAAAAGAAACATCGATCACGTTCTAGAACCTTTTAGAGAACTTGAAGAAAAGACTATTTCGAGCAAGGAAAGATTGGGAGGTAAGAAATGAGCAATTGGAACATTCTCTTCAACGATTCGCTAAGAAATTTCTTTGGAACAGCTATCAAAATTGCCGTCAAGAACCCTGCACAGATCGCCTTCATGGCCAAGACAGCAAAGAATCAGCGTGAGGCTGCCGCTGTAAGAGATCGTTTTGAAGCCGAAGGGCTGCACGTTCCTCCGGTCATGATAGCCAGCATTACCAGCAAGTGCAACCTCAATTGTGTGGGATGTTATTCGAACGCCAAGAAACTCAGAACTGACAGAGAGATCACTGCCTCACACTTCAGGAGCATCCTTGAGCAGTCTGTAGAGCTTGGAATATCCATTGTTCTCATGGCAGGAGGCGAACCCTTCATGAGGAAAGATATTCTCCAAACTGCCGCAGAGTTTCCGCAGATTCTCTTTCCTGTTTTCACAAACGGCACTATGATCGACGATAACACGGTCGAATGGCTCAAAGAACACAGAAATATCGTCCCGATTGTCAGCATAGAGGGAAATGAAGGAGACACAGACACTAGAAGAGGGGCCGGCATATACAGGAATGCTCTTGAAGTCATTGCCAGCCTTAAAGAGAGCGGGTCTTTCTTTGGAGTCTCTATTACGGCGACTTCTCAAAATCACATTAAGATAACGGAGAGAAGATTCGTAAATAACGTTGTGAAACTTGGAGCGAAACTAGTATTCTACATAGAATTTGTTCCGCTCACTCCGGGCACTATGAATCTAGTGCTTAATCAAGAACAGAAGCTTGAACTCGCAGACAGGATAGACGCCCTGAGGAAGAATAGCGCAAGTCTATTCGTTTCTCTGCCCGGAAGGGAAGCGACTTATGGGGGATGTCTCGCAGCAGGGAGAGGTTTCATACACCTCAGTCCCGAAGGATTTGTGGAGCCCTGTCCATTTGCTCCGTTCTCGGTTCACAATTTGAAGGAGACGAGCTTGAGAGAAGCGCTGGAATCGGAGTTCCTGAAGGTGCTCAAGGAAAATCACATGAAATGGAAGTCGAAGGATGGCGGATGCGGACTCTGGTCCAACAGAGAATGGGTGGAGAGTGTTCGACAATCGACGACAGTAGAGAAGGAAGCGATCCAGGAAACAGTATCGCTCACTTCCTGAGGAAAGCGTGAATGTCTCGAATGAAAGTGAGCTTCTTAGAAAAACGATTTGTCCTTAGAACAGGTCGAAAAGGCTCAGCGAAGTTTACAGAGTGAAGGAAACGTCTTTAGAAGAATTCGGCCGAATTTTCACTTCAAGAATCTCGGTACTTTTCAGAAGCACGATTAGAACTAACCAACTTTAGTGTGATACTAGGCCATCCTCAAAGTACTTAGGAACATGAACTGACTGGATTATACTCAGACGAGAACCTGTACTGTGAAACATACAAAGTGCAGCAAATGCTCAATCTGCGAAAGGGTATCGGATTTTGGAGATCTTGCTCATCGCCTTCAGGAGAAGTCAAACTCCCCCGGTTTGGAACCCGAAACGATTCAAGGTTCCGGTGACATGCGAATCGAAGGAAAGATTCTGTGGGCACAATGTTTCCCCAGGAACTGAATTTGGAATGCAGAATAGGGGCGGGGCTTCCTCTAAGCTCATCAGGCCTTATCTGCTTCATGAAAACCGTATTGAAATAACCTGTCCAATCATGCATCTTTGAGGAGCTTTCCGCACCGATCGTCACGGCTTCAATATTCGCCTTCGAAATTAGAGAAGATCCTCTCCAATCGAAGCAAATAGCCCACCGCCACGACCGACACTTAAACTGGAGAAGTGCTTCAAGCTGCCATCTCTGCAAAAGATCTACGACGTGAAAGAAACATATCTCTATAGTAAAGAACTCCCTTGAATTCCGCATCCCGACCAAATGGATTGGGAATTCAGTTACTTGAAGTATAATATCTCAAATGATAGAAGGCTCAAGTTAGAGCGCAACTCTCGAGATTGGAGGGATAACTTATGACTGGAAAAAATATCAGTTGTTTGTTCGAAGACCTTGGAAGCACTGGAGTTGCCGTGGGTGTCTTCAAAGAAGGAGAAGTAATCCTAAAAGAGACTTTTGGGCTAGCAAATGAAGAACAGAAAATCCCCGTTAAGACTTGCAGTATCTTTCACATTGGTTCTGTGAGCAAGCAGTTCACGGCAATGTGCATCGCTCTGCTTGAAGAGAAGTCGCTCGATGTGTCTAGAAGAATAACCGACTTCTTCCCTGATCTTGGAAGTCATGCAGCAGAGATAAGAATCCTCGATCTGATACACATGACAAACGGCCTCCCGGATCTATACAAGGTTTCGCAGTACATCTTAGGCTTAAGAGAGAGTGACTATCTGACTTCGACAGAAGCGTATAACCTTCTAAGAAACCTTCGATGGCTTGAGTTCGAGCCTGGCAAAAGGTGGGCATACGGCAATTCAGGTTACTTTCTTCTCGGTAGGCTGGTCGAAAAAGTGACAGGATCGACATTGAATGAATTCGCAGCAAGAGAGATCTTCTCCCCATTAGGAATGACGAACACTTTTTTCAGAGAAGACAATACTAGACTTATAAAGAATGTAGTTGATGGCTACTGCGAATACGAATATCTGCATTCCAAGTCTTTCAGATTGCCTTCAGGCGAACCGGGGAGGCTCTCAAAAGCTCTCGATCTAATGGAGTGCACAGGAGCAGGTCAATTATGGAGCACAATTGATGATCTTCTCATTTGGGAAAGGGCCTTCCACAAGAAGATGATTGGTGAAGATCCGGAGAAGTTGTCGGAGAAGATCATTTCTCCGGCGAAACTGAACAACGGCAATCGGTGCGACTACGGTTACGGTCTATTCTTGACCAAGAGAAAGGGTAAGACGGTTGTCATGCACGAGGGAGGAAGCCTAGGATTTAACGCTGCCATTTACAGGATACCTTCCGAATCCCTTTCTGTTGTTGTTCTGGCGAATCGTAACGACTTCCTTCACAGGATGCTGGTGAAACTCGGCATCGAGATCTACGAAGCAATTGCCGACTGGGTTCTTGGAGAAGATTCGGCGTGTCTTGACAGCAAAGACGAAGGCACAAAACCTGAAGAACTTTCTGAAGATTGGCTTGAAGAGATGAAGGAAGGCGACAAGTGGTTTGCCGATAGAAAGAGCGCTCAAATCTGCAGGCTTTTCGTTGAGGAGGGCTTCCTCAAGCTAGATATGAACGGTGAAAGGGTACATGTATTATTGCCCCTGAGAGGACTCCGATTCGAAGAGATGGATCGTGAGTTTGAAGGGGAAATCTTCCGGGAGAATGGAGAGAAAGGGCTTCTATTAACAAATCACAGCGGTGCAGTTTGGTTCAGACCATTCGAGAAGAGACTTTCAAAATGTGATCTCCAAGAGTACTGTGGAAGATACTATTGTCGTGATATTGACACAGGTTACGATCTCTATGCAACCGAAAGAGGCCTGCTATTTTCCAACACGAATGCGCACCACGATGCTATGAATTTCGAATACCGGCCCGCCGTCAAGGATCTTTTCTTCACCTATGCACCACCTTATCTGAGCTGCTATTTTGGCGTTGAGTTCCTAAGGGACAGGGATCAAGACGTTGAGGCTTTTGTGTTCAGGGACTACGACAATGATGGGAGGGAGTTCTTGAAATTCGCAAAGATTCATTGATTGAAAATCACTTACAGCTGCAAATCATGAATCATCTGCCCTTTGAAGAATGTCGAGAATCTGCAGTTAGAACTTGCAGACAGGATAAATGCTTGAGGAAGAATAGCGCAAGTCTATTCGTTTCTCTGCCCGGAAGGGAAGCGACCTATTTGGTTTTCAAAGGCCAATACGCTCGCCAGTACAAGGTCCTCCCTCCTTGTCATTACCTACATTATTGTTTCTGAAGCTCAGTCATCTTGTTCCTCAATTCCAGAATCAGCTAGAATTCTCGCGTCTCTTCAGTCTCCCGTCTCTCTTTTTCTCTAGCGTTCTTAAAAGAACCTGGACGCGTAGCGTAGGAACTAGAGCCGCTTTTCTCTCTTCACTTTGGCTTCTTGCGTTTTGTTGCCTCCTGCGAAGCAGCATCACTTCCTCGCGCAGCGAGCCTCACTTCCCCGGATGCTACTCCGGGCATCACTTCCTGGGATGTTCTTCCCAGCATCACTTCTGCTCTTTCCAGATCCCAGACCCGGCTCTTCCTGGCTCTTG
>NZ_JFHL01000020.1 GCF_003664995.1 Mesotoga sp. BH458_6_3_2_1
TGCCTCCTGCGAAGCAGCATCACTTCCTCGCGCAGCGAGCCTCACTTCCCCGGATGCTACTCCGGGCATCACTTCCTGGGATGTTCTTCCCAGCATCACTTCTGCTCTTTCCAGATCCCAGACCCGGCTCTTCCTGGCTCTTGATCTTAAATCCCCGCTTGAGCGGGGGGGACCGCTTGCGGTGGGGTGTGTGCTCTTTGAACAACGTTTATAATAGATTGGCCTGTTCGCAATTGAACGATATATTCACTACTTCACGTTATTAATCTGTAATCCATATGTATGCTCCTGCCAGAGGCCAAAAACTAACATCGAGCAATCACTCACATCGGTCTATTTCAGAGCATCGGTTTTTTTCGCATACTAAGACCTACACCCTCCGCCACTACGTGGCCCTCCTCCCTCGAGGGAGGACTTAAGATCAGGATCATCAGGAGCAAAATGCAAGTTCGTGCATAAACCAGCATATTAGTGGAATTTGACTCCCTACTCATGGGTAATGATGAGCTCGCTCAAGGGAGGATTCAAGATCAGGATCATCAGGATCGAAACGCAAATTCGCACGAGAACCAGCATATTAGCGGCATTCAACTCCCTTCAGACGAAAAGAACGTTGCGATCATTGTCATTACATCGGCCAGGTTCGGAAATCTCCTTTGTCGATTGAAGGGACGCTTTAAGAGGCTAGTGAATGGAGAAATGAGTTTCTGGAAAAGATTGCAGAGATTTAATACAGATTTGACTGTGTGCAAGACGATGCACGAGGTGTTTCAGTGTAGCTGCTTGATGGCCGGACCGGAGTATAATCATTCACATAAATAAGTTAAACAAGCCTTTTAGTTTTCTACTGATTCGCCTTGGAGGTGAGGGATGTGAAAGGTATCAGTCTTTTACTGCTTTTATTCTTAGGCAGTTTTCTTCTGGGAACGACGATCGATGATGCACTTCTCGAGAGCATTGAAGCACTGGTTGCAGAGACTGCCGAGAGTAAATCCATCCCGGGGCTTTCGCTTTCAGTAAGAGTCGGAGACGTTATCACTGTTTTCGACTACGGTTACGCCAATCTTGAGCACCAAATTCCTGTTACGAAGGATTCGATTTTCGAGATAGGTTCGATTAGTAAGACAATAACGGCAGTAGGTATCCTCCAGTTGAGGGAGCGGGGTCTCATAGATCTCGATGATACAATTGAGCCTTTCTTCCGCGACTTCCCGAGAGCAGGTGAGATAACTGTGAGAGATCTACTGCAGCACAGCTCCGGAATTCATGAGCTGACGGACATTGAGGAATTCAGTAACAATATGCGCCGTGACTGGAGCCCTCAAGAGTTGATAGAGATTACCAGTGAGTTTGAACTGGATTTCGCACCGGGAACCTCTGCTCAATACAGCAACATCAACTTCATCCTCCTGGGTCTGATTATCGAAGAGCTTACCGGCATCCCGTATGACGAATACATAGCAGATAACATACTCGGGCCTCTCGGAATGGGCAACAGCATGCTCGGGAGCAGGAAGACTCTGGTGTATGGCAGGGCAAGTGGCTATCGGCTTTCTGAAGGCGTACTGGAAAATGCAGAGTATGAAAGTCTTGTCTCGCCCTTCGCCAGTGGAGCGATGATATCGACATCTGAGGATCTTGTAAAACTCACCAGAGTCTTTACCCCGGACCTCTTGCTTTCAAAACAGAGTATAGATGAAATGATATCTCAGACGGTACTCAGAAATGGTGAGTTGTGGCCCAATGATAAGAGCATGACCTACGGACTCGGGCTTGATATGCTCTACTTTTTTGACAGATTCGTACCCGGAAAGACGGGCGGAATATCCGGCTTCAACTCATACTTTCTCTATCTTCCCGATAGAGATCTTGCAGTGGCCGTGACTGCCAATCTAGATGACAGCCTCAGGGAGATTGTTTTGCTGGCAATGGAGGTAGCCGATCTCTTGAGGAGCAATTGAAAGGCCATGATAATCGCACAGTCTGGCTCTTGACGTGTGGAGCTAGTCGATTTCGATCTTGCAAGTAGGATGTTTTGCTGTCTTCATTACGCAAGGAGTTTGTTTGACGCGAGCTCCTCGACAAGTTGAATCTCGAGATCTCGCTTTTCAGCAGATAGCTGACAGGTTTGTTCTGAACGTTTTGGAAAACGAAGAGATTAGAAGAAGCGCATTTGCTGAAATTCTAAGCCGATGATTCTTGGAATGATTCAGACTACACTACTTTGGTGAAGACCGAGAGTAATAGGAGGGTATATTTTAGTCGTGAGGAGTAGATTTATTGGCCAGAGCTGAGCCCACAACACAGTTAGGAGCCTGACAGAGAAAACAAAATTTCGAGCCGACTAAAATCTCGAAGTTTTGATCTGCTCAGTGGTGGCAAAACCGATTTTGGCAATCTCTTTACTTTTCGGGAAAGCATAGATTGAGGAGCAAGATGGACTTAATGGCGTCTGCCGATTATGTGTTTTCTCACAACTAAGAGGAGGTTTTCTTATGGCTTCAAAGAAACTACTAATACTGTGTGTGCTGTTTATAACGTTTCTTTCGACCGTGTACTCCAGTCAGCATGATCTCACTACGGACCCTTATGAAGCAAGTTTGGTGGCCAAAGATGCATACATCTTCGCTTATCCGATGCTCGAGAATTACAGAACGATGTATGGCGAGGCAGTTGATTCGGGAGTCTTCAACACGTTCAATCATGTCAAGACGATATTTGGACCTCAAAGCAGAACAGTTGTCCGTCCTAACAACGATACGATCTATTCTACTGCCTGGCTCGACTTGAGGGCCGAGCCAATTGTAATAAGTCTTCCGGCAGTTTCCGACAGATATTTCTCCTTGCAGCTGGTAGACATGTACACTCACAACTTTGCTTATGCAGGCTCGCGAACCACTGGTACCGGAGCCGTGACAGTTATGGTTGCCGGCCCCTACTGGGACGGTGAAATCCCCTCAGGTATAGATAATGCCTTCTACAGTGAAGGCAATTATGTCTATTGTGTTGTGAGGGCGGCAGTTAATAGCGAGCGGCCGGGAGATCTCCAGACGATTCTCCAAATGCAGCAGAAGTATTCATTGCAGCCTCTCAGCACTTACTGCGGAGAACCTGAACCGTCGCCACTTGAAGCAGAGGACTTCCCACTCTTCGATCAGACAGTTGCCGATTCCGTTGGTTTCATCGGATACTTCAATTTCCTTCTGGGCCAGTTGAAGATCCACCCATCTGAAGAGGCTCTTATCGAGAGATACTCAGAGATAGGAGTCGGACCCGATTTCGTCTTCAATCCAGCGGATCTCACAGAGCCTGTAAATGAAGCGATCGAATCTGCAATAGCTCAAGCTCGCCAGGAAATATACCATCCCGGTACAGCGATTGGAAGCATCACAAACGGCTGGTCTCTGCCGGGAAGAATCTTCGGAAACAGAGAAAGGATGCAGGGCAATTATTTCATTAGGGCCACTGCTGCGCACATGGGATTGTATGGAAATGATCTCGAAGAGGCTTATTATCCGAGTAGTTTCTTCGATAGCGATGGAGAGCCGCTAGATGCTTCCAAGTACAACTACATGATAACCTTCAGCCAAGATCAGTTGCCCCCAGTTGATGAAAGGGGTTTCTGGTCAATCACAATGTATGATGCAGACCAGTTCATGGTTGAAAATCCTCTTGACAGATACTCTATAGGTGACAGATCCGAACTGGTCTACGGAGACGATGGATCTTTGGTCATCTATCTCCAGCATAAATCCCCCGGAGAATCGAAGGAGTCGAACTGGCTTCCGGCTCCGGACGGTAAATTCACAACGACTTTGAGAATATACATCCCGTTGCCTGAAGGGCTCGATCCACTCTACTGTCCACCCGCAGTAAGGAAGGCTGGAGCGGTCGAGTAGAGTTAACCGGGAGCAAAGGAGACCAGACGAGAGCTTCTCGATATAGCCCTCAATTTCGTTATCCCATAGAGCCTGCCCCTAAATCCACTCACTTTGTCATCCCGTGATGCCTATGCACGGGATCTCGCTCTTCAAAACCCGGCAAAGATCGAGATCCTGGCCAGAAGCATGCCAGGATGACCTGAAGGGTGGTCATCCCGTTGAACCTGCCCTGATTAGCCTGCCCCAATATGATCCTGTTTGGGGTCTCTGTTCAGGGGTCATGTTTGGGGGGCTTTGCAAGGGATCTCGCATTAGAAAACGCTATACGCTTAAAACCAAGGACCCGCTGATCGCTGTGAAGAAGATTTTGTCCGTCATCGGTCTACCGTTCTCCCCCAAGAATACCGGTTCTTCGTTCCGACGCTACGTGTCCAGGTTGTTCGTTCTTGGCAAGAATTCCGTCATGACTTAAAGTGAGTTCCGTTCTTGATGAGCACACACCCCGTCGACGATGGAACCGTCGACACCCCCTCTCGATAGGGGATTAAGAGCTTTTCAATATCGCGGAACCCTACCTGCCCTCTTTGCTTTTCCCTTCTCTCTACTCTGTGAACAATGGTTTGACCAAGAACGGTTATTCCGAAAACGCCCAATTCCGTCATTCCGACAAAGCTACTGGTCGGAATCCTGACGCTAGTGCTTCATGACTTCAACCAAGAACGAGGAACAGATCTTCGCTCTGGAACGAATAACAGGTTTTCCTCTGCGGACGGTGAACCGTTCAACGGTCAACCAGTTTCTCTTGCTCTTACTAACCTCCAACCCCGGACCTCCGACCCCGGCCTTATTTGCAACTCACATCTTGCAACTGCTCTTTTCGGCGAACAGAGAACCCTTCCTGACCCATATTCACTGGCACTACTGTTAATACGAAGCATACTTTCGAGTCAGGATTTCTCATGAAGACGACCTCTTTTCCAAACTCAACGGCTCCAAACCATTCTATACTTTAAGTGAACCACGAAAGCCTCTTGAACTATAGTAGGAGCCTGCTCCATTATGGTAGACGAATACTGTATCATAGCGACGATCACAGAAGAGGGCACCTCCCAGTCTTCTTATTCTCTCGGGAGTCTTCACCCAGCTCGAACTCCGTAAATCGAAACTCCCCAGCTTCTGCAGCTCGCGGTATTGTTCTTCCGTCAATATATCGATGCCCATTTCTTCGGCCATATCTTCGGCACTATTATGAGGTTTGTTCCTTTCTCTTGACTCGAGCGCTGCTTTATCGTAGCAGACTCTTCTGCGACCCTCAGGACTTTCCGGTGAACAGTCGTAGAACATATACTCGCCCGAATCTTCTTTATAACCAACAACATCCGGTTCCCCTCCGGTCATCTCCATTTCGTTCAGTGACCACATCTTTTCTGGTTTCGCCTCGAGTCTTGCCTGGACATCGGCCCAGTCGATTCCTTCATGGCGCTTCATATTCTTCTCAAAGCGAATCTTCAGTTTGCGGAGCAACTGTTGACTGCTCTCTGGTGGCAAATCTCTATTGTCCTTTCTTTCAGTTTTGTTTTTCATGACATATCATCCCTCTCTTCTTCATTCTCGAATATCACTAACCAGATTTTCCTAGCTTCAAATCGCGCATCTGAAAATCTTTTCACCACCATGAACTGAGTACACATTGGGCTCACTCCGATTGGGCATCTCTAGAATGGCCGCGTTCATCACAGCCAGTCTCGAAGCAGATACCAATCGCGACCTTCTCTGAAGATTCAGGCTCCTGGTGAACTCAGTCTCAACTATTCCAATAAGATGATACAAAGAAGAGTTCTCTATCTCTAAGAAAGTGATACAGTCTTGAGCGAATTACTGATCCAGTGGACGCCACTCTAAAGGACGTAATTCGAAATATGAAAAGGTTTTTCAATTTAGCAATCACCAACGAGTACAGTAGATAATTGCAGAACAATCATGAGCAAGTCAGTCACCTTCGGCAGTCAGTTTGAAGAACCGCTTGCAGGATGACGTCCTTAGTAACACCGATAATTGTTAATCTGCCAGCCGCTTAAGTTTGCCAGACGACACACTCGACACTTTGCTCTTGATTCATTCATCCAGTAAAGCCAGCCCTGAAAGCCTCCTCCTAAATCCACTCACTTTGTCATCCCGTGATGCCTCTGCACGGGATCTCGCTCTTCAAAAC
This sequence comes from Mesotoga sp. BH458_6_3_2_1, assembly GCF_003664995.1. Lineage (NCBI taxonomy): Bacteria > Thermotogati > Thermotogota > Thermotogae > Kosmotogales > Kosmotogaceae > Mesotoga > Mesotoga sp. BH458_6_3_2_1. The sequence goes on from NZ_JFHL01000020.1 coordinate 6,094, forward strand.
CCGGCAAGGATCGAGATCCTGGCCAGAAGCATGCCTGGATGACCTGAAGGGTGGTCATCCCGTTGAGCCTGCCCTGATTAGCCTGCCCCAATATGATCCTGTTTGGGGCTCTTGTTCAGGGCTCCTGTTTGGGGGGCTTTGCAAGGGATCTCGCATTAGAAAACGCTATACGCTTAAAACCAAGGACCCGCTGGTCGTTGGGAGACAACGTTGCCCGTCACCGGTCCCCCGGTCCTCCACCAAAATTACCGGTTCTTCGTTCCGACGCTACGTGTCCGGGTTGTTCGTTCTTGGCAAGAATTCCGTCATGACTGAAAATGAGTTCCGTTCTTGATGTGCACACACCCCGTCGACGATGGAACCGTCGACAACCCTTTCGAGAGGGGATTAAGAGCTATTCAACCTGCATTCCCGGAAAT